>NZ_JBTOLJ010000002.1:0-5452 GCF_054551995.1 Collinsella sp. BM28
GGGGGAGCTCGCGCTCCCCCCTCGACTCGCCCCCGCAAGGGGGCGAGAGCCGTCCACCGGTCAGCGGCGCCCTGCTCTCCCACGGGCTTCCCCCGCAGTACCATCGGCGCGGTGCGGCTTAGCTTCCGGGTTCGGAATGGGACCGGGCGTGCCCCGCACGCAATGGCCGCTGACCGGTGGGCGGCTCTCGTACCGTCCACCCGGGTGACACGCGCGTGCCCTGAGGGCCGCACAGCGACTTCCGCGGCGGATCCGAGATCGACCTGACCGTGACGACGCGACACCTTAGATACGTTAGTATGGCGTCCCGCCGGTCGGATGCGGGTAAGAGCTCGGGCTATTAGTACGGCTCGGCTGAGCGCGTCGCCGCGCTTGCACCTGCCGCCTATCGACCAGGTAGTCTACCTGGGCCCTTACCGGAAGGAGAACTGATCTCGGGAACGGCTTCCCGCTTAGATGCCTTCAGCGGTTATCCGCGCCGCACGTGGCTACCCGGCCGTGCCGTTGGTCGACAACCGGTTCACCAGAGGTGCGTCCACCCCGGTCCTCTCGTACTAGGGGCAGCCTCCCTCGATTCTCCTGCGCCCGCGGAGGATAGGGACCGAACTGTCTCACGACGTTCTGAACCCAGCTCGCGTACCGCTTTAAACGGCGAACAGCCGTACCCTTGGGACCTGCTCCAGCCCCAGGATGCGATGAGCCGACATCGAGGTGCCAAACCTTGCCGTCGATGTGGACTCTTGGGCAAGATCAGCCTGTTATCCCCGGAGTACCTTTTATCCGTTGAGCGACGGCCCACCCACGCGGGGCCGCCGGATCACTAGAGCCTGCTTTCGCACCTGCTCGGCGTGTCTGCCTCGCAGTCAAGCCCGCTTACGCTCTTGCACTCATTGAGGACGGTTGCCGACCGTCCCGAGCGGACCTTCGCGCGCCTCCGTTACCCTTTGGGAGGCGACCGCCCCAGTCAAACTACCCACCTGGCACGGTCCCCCGGCCGGATCACGGCCCGGGGTTAGGACGCCGGCGCGCCGAGGGCGGTATTCCAAGGTCGGCTCCACCCGGGCTGGCGCCCGGGCTTCGAAGCCTCCCGCCTATCCTCTACGCGACGGGCCAGCGGCCAATGCCAAGCTGCAGTGAAGGTTCACGGGGTCTTTCCGTCCTTCCGCGGGTAAGTCGCATCTTCACGACTAGTGGAATTTCACCGGGTCCATGGTCGAGACAGCGCCCAATTCGTTGCGCCTTTCGTGCAGGTCGGAACTTACCCGACAAGGAATTTCGCTACCTTAGGACCGTTATAGTTACGGCCGCCGTTTACCGGGGCTTGGCTTCGGGGCTTCGCCTCGCGGCTAACCCCTCCGCGTGACCTTCCGGCACCGGGCAGGCGTCAGACCCTATACGTCGGCTCTCGCCTTCTGCAGAGTCCTGTGTTTTTGGTAAACAGTCGATTGGGCCTCTTCACTGCGGCCGGCCTCCGCTCGCCCAGCGAGTGGGTCCACGTACGCGCCGGCGCCCCTTCTCCCGAAGTTACGGGGCCATTTTGCCGAGTTCCTTGACCATGGTTGACCCGATCGCCTCGGTATGTTCTACCCACCCACCTGTGTCGGTTTGCGGTACGGGCGGAGATGCCCCTGCCTAGGGGTTTTTCTGGGGACCACGGGCTCACTCGCTTCGCTCAGTCGCTTCGTCCGGAGCCTCGCCCTCCGTGGAGACCGGATTTGCCTGGTCTCCGGGCCGCGCTCCATCACGGGGACGTCCAGAACCCCGCCGAGCCACCCCAATCCGTCGCCCCGTCGGTCGTGACGGTGCATCTCCGGTGCAGGAATGTCCACCTGCTGCGCTTCGCCTACGGCCTCCGCCCTCGGCTTAGCCCCCGACTGACCCTGGGAGGATTAGCCTCGCCCAGGAAACCTCGGGTTTACGGCGGACGAGTTACTCTCTCGTCTCTCGCTACTCATGCCAGCATTCTCACTCCCCAGCAGTCCACCGTCGGTGACCCTCCGGCTTCGCCCCGCTGGGGACGCTCCCCTACCCAACGAATGATCGTTGCCGCCGCTTCGGCTCTCAGTTTAGCCCCGTGTATTGTCGGCGCATGTCCACTCGACCAGTGAGCTGTTACGCACTCTTTGAAGGGGTGGCTGCTTCTAAGCCAACCTCCTGGTTGTCTGCGCGGACGCACATCCTTTGCCACTTAACTGAGAATTGGGGGCCTTAGCGGGCGGTCTGGGCTGTTTCCCTCTCGAGCACACAGCTTAGCCCACATGCTCTGACTGCCGCGCTCTGGACCGACCGGCATTCGGAGTTCGGTTCGAATCGGTAGGCGGCGAAGCCCCCTCATCGATCCGGTGCTCTACCTCCGGCGGTTAACGCGCGACGCTAGCCCTAAAGCTATTTCGGGGAGAACGAGATATCTCCGGGTTTGATAGGCCTTTCACCCCTATCCCCAGGTCATCGGCGCACTTTTCAACGTACGTCCGTTCGGCCCTCCACGGGGTCTTACCCCCGCTTCAGCCTGCCCAGGGATAGCTCACCCGGCTTCGCGTCTGCGGCACGCGACTCATGTCGCCCGTTTCGGACTCGCTTTCGCTCCGGCTCGCTTCCATAGCTTAACCTCGCCGCGTGCCAGCAACTCGCTGGCTCATTCTACAAAAGGCACGCCGTCACCGGAACGAGCCGGCTCCGACGCCTTGCGGGCGCACGGTTTCAGGTACTGTTTCACTCCCCTCCCGGGGTGCTTTTCACCTTTCCCTCACGGTACTGGTGCGCTATCGGTCACATGGGAGTATTCAGGCTTGGAGGGTGGTCCCCCCGGGTTCGGACCGGGTTTCACGTGCCCGGCCCTACTCAGGAGCCTCCTCCGGGGTCCGTCCCAGGGTGCGCCTACGGGGCCCTAACCCTGTGCCGCCGGCCTTCCCATGCCGTTCGGCTCCCCTGGACGGTTCCCCGCCGGGAGCGCCAGCTCCCGGGCGGGAGGCCCTGCAACCCCGTGGGCGGTATAGGCTGGCGCCCGCCCGCTCCACGGTTTGGCCTAGGTCCCCTTTCGCTCGCCGCTACTCGGGGAATCTCGATGTTGATTTCTCTTCCTCCGGGTACTTAGATGTTTCAGTTCCCCGGGTTGTCCCCCTCCGGACTATGTGTTCATCCGGAGGGTGCCAGGACTTCTCCTGGCGGGTTCGCCCATTCGGAGACCCGCGGGTCGAAGGGTGTGTGCCCCTAACCGCGGATTATCGCAGCTTGCCGCGTCCTTCGTCGGCTCCATGTGCCAAGGCATCCGCCGTGCGCCCTAGATATCTTCCCGCCCCAACCGGGACGGGACGCCGTATCTAGACACTTGAATGTCTGGGTGTCGCATACGCTCGGTGACGTGCGTCACCGGCGATCGTCATGCAACTTACTATATGTTTGCAGATTGGAAGATATGTATCTCATATCTCTATATAGAAGAATCGATCAGATCAATAAATAGATCCGTCTTGTCGCTATGCGGCTCTCAAGGTACGCGGGGTGACCCCGGGGACCGGACACGCGAAGGGGCGGGGGGCGGAGACTCGGGCACACCTGCGCCGTAACTTGTGAGATCTGATTCTCTAGTGCTTTCAGAAAGCCTCGTGCTCCCTAGAAAGGAGGTGATCCAGCCGCACGTTCCCGTACGGCTACCTTGTTACGACTTCACCCCCCTCACCCTCCACACCTTCGGCGCCTCCCCCCAAACGGTTGGGCCGGCGACTTCGGGTGCAGACGACTCGGGTGGTGTGACGGGCGGTGTGTACAAGGCCCGGGAACGCATTCACCGCGGCATGCTGATCCGCGATTACTAGCAACTCCGACTTCATGGGGGCGGGTTGCAGCCCCCAATCCGAACTGGGGCCGGCTTTCAGGGATCCGCTCCGGCTCGCGCCATCGCATCCCGCTGTACCGGCCATTGTAGCACGTGTGCAGCCCAGGGCATAAGGGGCATGATGACTTGACGTCGTCCCCGCCCTCCTCCGGATTGACTCCGGCGGTCCCGCATGGGTGCCCACCCGAGGTGCTGGCAACATGCGGCGGGGGTTGCGCTCGTTGCTGGACTTAACCAAACATCTCACGACACGAGCTGACGACAGCCATGCACCACCTGTATGGGCTCCTCTCGGCCACGGGGTCTCCCCCGCTTCACCCATATGTCAAGCCCTGGTAAGGTTCTTCGCGTTGCTTCGAATTAAGCCACATGCTCCGCTGCTTGTGCGGGCCCCCGTCAATTCCTTTGAGTTTTAGCCTTGCGGCCGTACTCCCCAGGCGGGACGCTTAATGCGTTGGCTGCGGCACGGAGGGATCGTCCCCCCACACCTAGCGTCCATCGTTTACGGCTGGGACTACCAGGGTATCTAATCCTGTTCGCTCCCCCAGCTTTCGCGCCTCAGCGTCGGTCTCGGCCCAGAGGGCCGCCTTCGCCACCGGTGTTCCACCCGATATCTGCGCATTCCACCGCTACACCGGGTGTTCCACCCTCCCCTACCGGACCCGAGCCCGGCGGTTCAGGGGGCGGGACGGGGTTGAGCCCCGCCATTTGACCCCCTGCCTGCCGGGCCGCCTACGCGCGCTTTACGCCCAATGAATCCGGATAACGCTCGCCCCCTACGTATTACCGCGGCTGCTGGCACGTAGTTAGCCGGGGCTTCTTCTGCAGGTACCGTCTTGTCTCATCCCTGCTGAAAGCGGTTTACGACCCGAGGGCCTTCGTCCCGCACGCGGCGTCGCTGCGTCAGGGTTCCCCCCATTGCGCAAGATTCCCCACTGCTGCCTCCCGTAGGAGTCTGGGCCGTGTCTCAGTCCCAATCTGGCCGGTCGGTCTCTCAACCCGGCTACCCGTCGTCGGCACGGTGGGCCGTCACCCCGCCGTCTACCTGATGGGCCGCGGAGCCATCCCCTCCCGTCTGGGCTTTGCCCGGCCGGCCATGCGGCCTGCCGGGGTCATCCGGTATTACCCACGGTTTCCCGAGGCTATCCCGGAGGAGGGGGCGGGTTCTCCACGTGTTACTCAGCCGTTCGCCACTCGCTTCCCCCCGAAGGGGGGTGCCGTTCGACTTGCATGTGTTAGGCGCGCCGCCAGCGTTCATCCTGAGCCAGGATCGAACTCTCCGTCCAATTATGATGGCCGGACGCTGCGTCCGGTCGCGATCATGGTGGGCGCGGAGTGCCCGTCCCGACCAGCATCTCGCTGAATCGGATTCCATTCGATGTGTTAGCGTTTCAGTAAACTGGTTAAGGAAAAGTTGAACGGGGCCTGACTAAGTCAGACCTTACACAACTGATCTCGAAAAGTACATCACTGCTGACACCTTATAAATGGTGTCTCCACTTACTTCCGTCTCTTCGCGGTATCCGGTTCTCAAGGTACCCGCCGCGGGTCTTCCCGGCCTCGTCTTCACTCGGCCACCCGCGCGGCAAGGAGATATATTGCCAGAGTCGGAGGGGC
>NZ_JBTOLJ010000003.1:0-448 GCF_054551995.1 Collinsella sp. BM28
AGCCAAATAGCTTACGTTATAGACACAACATATTGGGGTCTTCAGCCATTGAACGACACAATTCAACCGTTCCCCGATACTTTACGTTCATATTCCCTGCATTAGATTATGCGCACGATGGATGATTGCTTTGAGATTTCTATTCCCAAGGGCTCCAACGCACATCGTTCAGCATGCATAGATATTCGTCTCGCCGTGTCCCGGTATATCTCAATTCAAAAGAAGCATCTCGAGGATCAAGGTTGTACATCCCAACCACACGGCTTTAGAGCTCTTTGGTGGCCTTAGAGGTGTCTGTCCCTCGGATCTTAGACAGCGAAGCGGGACGCTCGGCACGAAGCCGCAAGATGGATCATCCGATCTCCTGGGCGTCTTAGCATGCTCTCTAATAAGGAGTGAGAATATATGCGTATGAAAAAAGCGGCTTAGAAAGCTCTAAGCCGCTTGA